>NZ_NTVM01000069.1:0-2382 GCF_002558005.1 Bacillus sp. AFS012607 | reverse complement strand
GCCGAATAAAAATTTTAATCGTTTCTCCTGTACGCTGTATGATAAACGAGCGTCAAATTTCTTCCCGTTTTTGTTTGAGATAAACCCTTTGATCTGATCCGTTACATTCTTTTCTAATAACTTTTTCACATGGTTACTACTTAAATTTTTACCAGAGAATGTACCAAAAATAATGAAGTCACAGCCTTTTTTGTATTTCTCACATAAGTAGTTACTTTTCCCTACAAGAACCCTACTCTTACACAATGGACATTTACCAATGGTACGATCTTCAGTCGTTGGAAAACGGAATTTCAAACTTCCGTCCGCTTCCATATAGATAGCTGCCGTAAATTCTCCCTTCTCTCCTTGAAAGCCGTTTATAAAATCCGTTGTTTTATACTGAATTAACTTCTTCATCTGATTACCAGGGATTGCTTTCCCTTTCATCTTGGCTGGCAACATAAAATCACATCCGTTTTTATGCTCCGTGCATCCGTAAAATGTTTTACGATGTAGGATATCTCCTTTTTTACATTTTGGACATTTACCAAATGACAGCTCCTCTTGTGTTGGGAACTGAAATTTCACTTTTCCTTCATGTAGCACTAGATAAGCGGAAAACTCCTTCTCATTGGACTTAAACCCTTTTAATAGATCCGTTTTCTTATCCTCAAACAACTTTTTCGCTTGCGCCTCCGGAATCGCTTTTTCTTTAATTTTTTTCGGTAAGGAGATTTCACATTCTGGATAGTTACTGCATCCATAAAAATTACCTTTATGAAGGATTTTTCCTTTTCTACAAGGGCATTTGCACACTTCAATTTGCTGATTCCAAGTATTAATAATGTTATCCGACACCTTATCATCCATTGCGCCTAGTTGTTCTACCGTATCCTTTACAAATGTATTTGTTTTCTCTACAAATTCCTCATATTTCATTTCTTTCTTTTCGATCATATAAATCATTCCTTCCATTTCAGCCGTATAAGCTGGATTTTTGATTTCATCTACCGGAAAAGCATCTATAAACGCACGACCAATATGAGTAGTTCGAATCTGATTGTTTGTGACATCAATATAGCTTCGCTCTAACAATTTTGGAATAAATGTTTCTTCCGTTGCGACTGTCCCAATCCGTTTTCCTTTCATGAGTTCCTTCAAATGTTCATCATCTAATTTACGACCTGCCGTCTCCATAAAGGTTAAAATGGAACTTTCCGTATGAAAGGCTGGTTTCTTTGTTCGTGACTCAATCAAGTCATACTGAACGATTCTAAAAGAATCCCCTTCTCTTAAAACAGGTATCTGAAATGCTTCAACTGATCCCTCTTCTATATCCTCTTGAAATACACTTAGAAACCCTTTCTCTTGTAGGATTTTCTCTTTTGTACTGTATGTGTTGCCCTCTTGATCTATAAAATGCACTTCTCTCACCAGATAGATTGCTGGTTTCATAAAGTTTCCGATGAATCGTTTTACAATCAAGTCATATAACTGCTTTTCTAATGGATTTCGGTTGGTCCCGACATATAATTTTGTTGTTGGGATGATGGCAAAGTGACTACTGACTAATTCATCATTAAAAGTCGTATGTTTTTTCGTAATAGAAGATGGAGATACTTGTTGTACAAGATTTGCATAGGCGCTTTTTTCTAATGCTGCCATTACTTCTTTCACTCGTTCCACTTGTTCTGTAGGTAAGTGCCTGGATGAAGAACGAGGATATGTGATAAAGCCTTCTTCATACAAACTCTGAATATGCTTTTTTGTTGTTTCCGCATTTATCTTCAGTTTGGCGTGAGCATCTTTGTAGATATCCGTTAAGTTATATAGTAATTTTGGTTTCTTTTTTCTATTGCTTTCTTTAAATTCCGTTACAATTACATTCGTTTCTGTCAAGCTATCTCCAAGCTTTTGTAGTGGCGATGGATCTATCAGTTGATCTTCTGTTTTCATTACTGGTGATAAACCGTTTTCCGTTAGTAGCTTTAAATTGTAATAGGTTTGTTCTTTATAATTTTGAATAGCGATTTCCCTTTGACGGATTTCATTCAAGATACACATTTGAACACGACCAGAAGCCAATAAGAATTGGTTTCTTGCTAGTTTGGATGTACAGCCTCTTGTAACATTAATCCCTAGAATATAATCCAGGTATTGCCTTGCTTTAGCCGATTGTGCAAGCCCGTCATAGTCTGTTCCTGGTTCTAATCGGTTTAATGCTCCTTCTAATTCTGCGGCTTCATAGGAAGAGATAAAAAGACGGGATTCTCGCTTATTCACACCTGCATATTCATATAATTCACGATAGATAAGCTCACCCTCTCTATCTGCATCACAAGAGTTGACCACATGATCCACATCGGGACGATTTAACAGTTTAACTAATATTTGAATTTG
>NZ_NTVM01000068.1:0-2382 GCF_002558005.1 Bacillus sp. AFS012607 | reverse complement strand
CAAATTCAAATATTAGTTAAGTTGTTAAATCGCCCCGATGTGGATCATGTGGTCAACTCTTGTGATGCAGATCGAGAGGGTGAGCTTATCTATCGAGAAATATATGAACATGCAGGTGTGAACAAGCGAGAATCACGACTATTTATCTCTTCTTATGAAGCCGCAGAACTAGAGGGAGCCTTGAACCGATTAGAACCAGGAGCAGATTATGATGGGCTTGCACAATCCGCTAAAGCAAGGCAATACCTGGATTATATTTTAGGAATTAATGTTACAAGGGGCTGTACATCAAAACTAGCTAAAAACCAATTCTTATTGGCTTCTGGTCGTGTTCAAATGTGCATATTGAATGAAATCCGTCAAAGGGAAATCGCAATTCAAAACTATAAAGAACAAACCTATTACAATTTAAAACTACAAACGGAAAACGGTTTATCACCAGTAATGAAAACAGAAGATCAACTGATAGATCCATCGCCACTACAAAAGCTTGGAGAGAGCTTGAAAGAAACGAATGTAATCGTAACGGAATTTAAAGAAAATACGAGAAAAAAGAAACCAAAATTATTATATAACTTAACGGACATCTACAAAGATGCTCACGCCAAACTAAAAATAAATGCGGAAACAGCAAAAAAATATATACAGAGTTTGTATGAAGAAGGCTTTATTACGTATCCTCGTTCTTCATCCAGGCATTTACCGACTGAGCAAGTGGAACGAGTGAAAGAAGTAATGGCAGCATTAGAAAAAAGCACTTATGCAAATCTCGTACAACAAGTGGTTCCATCTTCTATTACGAAAAAACATACTACTTTTAATGATGAGTTAGTCAGTAGTCACTTTGCCATCATCCCAACAACAAAATTATATGTCGAGACCAACCGAAATCCATTAGAAAAACAGTTATATGACTTAATTGTAAAACGGTTTATCGGGAATTTTATGAAACCAGCAATCTACCTGGTAAGAGAAGTACATTTTATAGATCAAGAGGGCAATATCTACAGTACAAAAGAAAAGATCCTACAAGAAAAAGGGTTTCTAAGTGTGTTTCAAGAGGATATAGAAGAGGGTTCAGTTGAAGCATTTCAGATACCTATTTTACGAGAAGGAGATTCTTTCAGAATCGTTCAGTATAACTTGATTGAGTCTCGAACAAAGAAACCAGCTTTTCATACGGAAAGTTCCATTTTAACCTTTATGGAGACGGCAGGGCGTAAATTAGATGATGAACATTTGAAAGAACTTATGAAAGGAAAACGGATTGGGACAGTCGCAACGGAAGAAACGTTTATTCCGAAACTGTTAGAGCGAAGCTATATTGATGTTACCAACAGTCAGATTCGAACTACTAATATTGGTCGTGCATTTATAGATGCTTTTCCGGTAGATGAAATCAAAAATCCAGCTTATACGGCTGAAATGGAAGGGATGATCTACATGATCGAAAAGAACGAAATGAAATATGAGGAATTTGTAGAGAAAACAAATACGTTTGTAAAAGATACGGTGGAACAATTAGGCGCAATAGATGATAAGGTGTCGGATAGTATTATTAATACCTGGCATCAGCAGATTGAAGTGTGCAAATGCCCTTGTAGAAAAGGAAAAATCCTTCATAAAGGTAATTTCTATGGTTGCAGTAATTATCCGGAATGTGAAATCTCCTTACCGAAAAAAATTAAAGAAAAAGCGATTCCGGAAGCGCAAGCGAAAAAGCTGTTTGAGGATAATAAAACAGATCTTTTAAAAGGATTTAAGTCCAATGAGAAGGAGTTTTCCGCTTATCTCGTGTTACATGAAGGGAAAGTTAAATTTCAGTTCCCAACACAAGAAGAGCTGTCATTTGGTAAATGCCCAAAATGTAAAAAAGGGGATATGCTTCATCGTAAAACATTTTATGGATGTACGGAGCATAAAAACGGATGTGATTTTATGTTGCCAGCCAAGATGAAGGGGAAAGCAATCCCTGGTAATCAGATGAAGAAGTTAATTCAGTATAAAACAACGGATTTTATCAACGGCTTTCAAGGAGAAAAGGGAGAATTTACGGCAGCTATCTATATGGAAGCGGACGGAAGCTTGAAATTCCGTTTTCCAACGACTGAAGATCGTACCATTGGTAAATGTCCATTGTGTAAGAGTAGGGTTCTTGTAGGGAAAAGTAACTACTTATGTGAGAAATACAAAAAAGGTTGTGACTTCATTATTTTTGGTACAGTCTCTGGGAAAAATCTAAGTAGTAACCATGTGAAAAAGTTATTAGAAAAGAATGTGACAGATCAGATTAAAGGGTTTATCTCGAACAAAAATGGGAAGAAATTTGATGCTCGTTTATCCTACAGCGTACAGGAGAAGAGATTAAAATTTTTATTCGGC